>JBDKTA010000023.1 GCA_039680605.1 Planctomycetaceae bacterium
GCCGGGCGTACGTTGGAGGAACTCATTGGTGTGATCGGCCAAGCTCTCAGGGCCGTGAGCGCGGAGGAGTGCCAAGGCTACTTCCGTAGCTGCGGATACGCTACAGATGATCGCTAGATGCTCTAAGCCCTTACAGCACCGTACCAATGGTTAAGGCGTATTTTGAGGCCCTACAAGATGAATTGGACCGCGCTGTAATTGCCCCGGCAATCGAGGCTGATTCCGATCTGGGGTATCGCGGATACAGTTGGTGGTATGCGTACTATAGTTGCCTGCGTCAGCATCTTGGCAATATCGACGATTGGGATATCTACAGCGGCACCCGCAATCCCGTGATGTGCTGGAAGCCTTCATGGAACAGGGACGAGCGGCATGAGAGAGGTGCCTCCAATAAATGCTCCACGGGAATGTTCTTTCTCGAGCTAAATTACTCATCACTGCTGCTTAAGTTCGCCTGGCAGGAGAAGATGGGAACTGCTACCAACGTAACCAGCCTTCGGCAGGCACTACAAACTTGCTCAGGTGAATTGAACAGATATGGGTTCCGCGTCTGCCTCCGGGGCAGCGAGGCAAATCGGTATACGGCATTGGCAAAGCTGGAAATTAACGTAGAGCAGCCGCTCGACGTGGTCTCTCAGGCAATCCGCAATTTCCTACCGGATGGCTTCAACGCAATTGTTCGACAACTTTTGGCTTGCCTGCCAAGAACCGGTGACGCTTGAAAGTTCTGATCATGGACCTCGGAAACAGACTTGGTGTTTCGTGGCTCTCGGAACTGGAGAAGTATCGCCAGGAAGATAGAAGGTGCGAAGAGCCGCAATTCCTGAATCTCAGCGGCGACGATCAAGCGGACTGGATCAAGAACCGCTGCATTCATGAACTGGAGAAGTTTCTGAAGTAGATCCTCCGAGGGCAAGATGCCCTCGGCACGCGCGGGCGGGACGCCCGCGACACGGTCGGGGAGCATGGCCGAGACGGCCATGCCACTCACGGGCGAGACGCCCGTGCTACTCATGGGCGGGACGCCCATGCTACGAAGGAGCAACGCCATTGCAGGGGCCCCGCTCCGGCTTGTCTTTCAATTGGAAATTGCCAATTGGAAATTGAAAATCGCCAATCGGCTTCAGCCGATCTTCGTCGTCCCGTTGGGGTTTCTGCTCACGGCGTCGATCACTTCCATGGCTTTTAGCGTGTCGTCGGTGCTGGGATACGACTCACGCTTGTTGAGGATCGCTTCCGCGAACTCGTGGATCTCGCCGGCGTAGCCGACCAGGAAGGGGCTGTTCTGGCCCATGTTCGGCAGGGCGTAGTCGGGGCGCCAGACCTGGATGTCGGCCAGGTCGAAGTCCGGCTCGATCTCGTACAGTTCGGGCGTACACCAGTTGCCGGCCTTATTGCAGACCAGGTCGATCCCGTTGCGCCCTGCCGTGTGCAGCTCCATGTGCTGAACGTTGTCGACGACGAAGACCGCGTTCTTGCCCTCCATCATGCCGGTGATCTCGACGTGCTCCTGGATGCGCACGGCAGAGCCGAGCACCAGGTGGGCGAACTTACCGGACTTGAACCGCAGCACCAGGCCCAGCGAGGTCATGGGTTTTTCGTCGTTCCAGAACGAGGAGACCTCGGCCACGTCGCCGAAGAAGCTGATCGCCAGGTCGATGGGGTGGATCGACATGCCCAGCAGCATGCTCGGCGGCTCGCCGCCGGCCCAGTGCGTATAGCGGAAGACGCCGGAGGCGGGCACGAACTTGCCTTCCTTCATGAACTGGCGGATCTTCGCGTAGCACAGACCGAAGCGCTTCATGAAGGCCGTCATCAAGATGGTCTTATTGGCTTTGGCCAGGGCGACCAGCTCCTTGGTCATCGCCAGGTCCGGGGCCGGGGGCTTTTCCAGCAGCAGCGGCAGGCCGCGCTGGAGCACTTTCTTGCCGACGTCGTAATGCATCTGCGGCGGCCCAACGACGATCACCCCGTCGAGTTTCTGCTCGGTGAGCATTTTGTCGACGTCGGTGTAAACGCTCTTGCCGCCGTAAACCTCGTCGTTGCGCCGGGCCAGCGCCTCGTTAAGATCGCACACCGCCTGCAGGCGGCAGCGCGAGTACTTGAGCATCGGATAAAGGTTGTTCGTGGCATGGCTGCCACAGCCGACAAAGCCTATGTTTGCGAAGCTGGTCATCGTGATTCTCCGTTAGCATGTTGGCTGTTCATAGTGATGCAATCTCGCCGGCCAAATCCGAAATTCTAAATCCGAAATCCGAAGCAAATTCAAAACAACAAGAAACGAAATTAAACAATCGATCCGGCGTCTGCATTTGGAATTTGTTGTTTCGTCATTTGTTGTTTGTTTCGGATTTCGAATTTCTGATTTCGGATTTCGCCTTTGCAGGCGTTCACGCCTGCAACAGGCGCTCCATGTACTTGAAACCGTCATGGGCGACCTGGTCGGCCCGCGAGTGGTCGGCCACTTCGGCTTCCTGGCTCAGATAGCCGTCGTATCCGGCTTCCCGCAGGGCCCGCACTGTGCCGAAGTTGTCGGTCTTGCCTTCGCCCAGGGCCACCGACTGCGTGTCGATGTGGTCCTTAATATGCACGTGTACGACCTTCTTGCCGAAGACCTTGGCGACTTCGATCGGGTCCACCTTGGCACTGGTGAAGTGCCCCGTGTCGAGCGTCATGCCGACGCTGGGCGAGGTGATGCGAGAGAACACCCAGTCGTAATCCTGGATGTACTGCAGCCAGTTGCGGTAGTGGTTCTCGAGGGCCAGCTTGACCGGCGTCTGCTCAAACAGCGGCACGAGCTCATCGAGGCTCTTCATGTACGGCTCGATCGGCTCGGTTGCCCGGTCCGGGCCGCCCTCGACGATGACCGCGGCGCCCAGGTCCATCGCCACCTCCAAGCCGCGCTTGCAGTAGTCCGTCTGCGCCCGGCGTTTCTCCTCATTGGGCGTCATGATGGCGCCCAGGTGCAGGCCGGCCAGCGTCAGGCCGTGGTCGGCCAATTCCTGGCGCAACTGCGAAGACTGAAGCTGCCGCAGATCGCCGTGGAGCTTGCAGATTTCCTTTTCAGGAAAGGTGAGGATTTCGATGGCCTTGAACCCGGCGGCCGCGGCCTTCTTCATCAGCGACACGCGGTCGTCACCCCACCAGCACACCGACGAGACACAGATTTTCACTGGCTAATCTCCCAACGGCGGTTTCTGTTCGGAGTCGTTCCGTGTCACGGACATCCTGTCCGCGAGTGCCGCGGGCGTCTCGCCCGCGGAATGCAACGAACCTTGCGAGGGCAAGATGCCCTCGGCACGCGCGGGCGGGACGCCCGCGACACGGCCATACACGATATTGCCCGCGGGCAATGGCGGCCTCGCCGCATCGGCCGCACTCTGAGCGAGTATTGTATTCCGCCCACGGTTGGCGTCCATGATTGCCATTGCGGACTCCATACATATAATTGCGGCATGACCGCCGGACTGACCTTCCTCGATTACGCCACGATCCGCCACGACGCGCGGTGGCATCTGGCCTGTCACGCCCATCAGCACCATGAAATCATCGCCGTAGAATCCGGCGCGATGCGGGCCGAGATCGACGGGCGCACCCTGACGGCCGGGGCCGGTGACGTGCTCTTCTACCACGCCGGCGTGCCGCACACGGAATGGACCGATCCGCACCGCGCGGCCACCACGTTGTGCCTGTCGTACTCCGGCCAGTCCCAGACGCTGGCCGACTGCACGCACGACGACAACGGCCGCGTGCGCCAGATGCTGCGATGGATCGACCAGGATCGGGCAGCCGGCACGGCTGGCGATCGAGCGCGAACGCGGGCGATCATCGCTGCGATCGTGGCCGAGCTGTCGCACCTTGCCGCCAGCCTGCAGCCGACGCTGGTGACGCAGACGCGGCTTTACGTGCAGGAGCATCTGGCCGGGCGGATCACGCTGGCGGACTTGGCCGCACGGGCGAGCCTGAGCAAGTACCACTTCATCCGCCGCTATCGCGAGTTGGCCAGTTGCACCCCGGGCCAGGACGTGCGGCGGATGCGCATCGAGCGGGCCCGCAGCCTGGTGGTCTCGACCCCCTGGCCGCTGCGGCACATCGCCGAGCAGGTCGGCTTGAGCAGCGAGTTCCACCTCTCGCGCCTCTTCCGCCAGCACCTGGGCGTCTGCCCCACCGCCCTGCGCCGACAGCCGTAGCATGGGCGTCTCGCCCATGGAGACCGGCCCGGGTGCCGTGGCGGGAGGGCGCAAGCCCGACAGCCACGACGGAGTGAACAGACCGCCATAGCAAAGCTGAACGGTCAGGGATCGTGGCTCTCCGGGCCTTCGGCCCTGCGCACCACGGCACCCTGGCCACGGGCAAAATACCCGTGCTACTCAAGCCGCAGAGTGCGGCTTACCGTGGGTTCCAGGCTCGTGATCCACACCTGCGGGCGGATGTTCTGGCGGCCCAGCCAGAGCGACATCGCGATGACCTCGATCTTCGCGCCGATCATGTCGGGCGTGACGGGCAGATAGTACGTGTAGTTCGACGCCACCTGGCGCAGACCGAAATCCGCCTCCCAGATATTGCTGTCGAACGAGACGGCCCGATCCGGACAACCCACGGGCTTGCCGTTGACGCGGGCGGCGGCCCAGGCGCCGTCGCGGCCGTGATCGCCTTCCATCGCGATGCACAGGAAGCTGCCCGGCGCGGCTTCAGCGAGCGTGACCTCTGCAGACCACGCCGCCTGCGCGGGGCGGCAGCGGTACGGGGCAAAGAGATTGGATGCCCGCCATCGCCCGCGCGGCAGGGGCTTGCCCTTGAAGAAGCCTTGCGCGTCCCAGGGGACCATGTTGCCGCGCTCGAGGCGCAGATAGCGCAGCGGCTTTGGAGGCAAGGTAATCGTCAGCGTGCTGCCGGCAAGCTTCGTGGGCGCGGGCGTCCAGGTCTTGAGGTCGGCGGAGCATTCAGCCTTGGCAGCAGGGGCCGGGGCGCCGCTCTTAAGCCGGATCACCATCTTGTCCATCCGCGTGGGCTTGCCCAGATCGATGCGCAGCGACGTCGGGCCGATGTTGGGGATATAGCCGGTCCCGCCGGTGCCAAAGGCTGTCTTCCTGTCGCCGTCGAAGAGGTAGCGGTCCCAGCCGCCCATGCTGCGAAACAGCGGCTGATCGAAGAACGCGTCGCGTGCCTTCTGCACGGCCGCATGCCGCGTCGGGCCCGCGCGGCGCAGCGAGCGCACTTCCAGAGAGTCGCTGTCGGCCGCGAAGCAGGTGGCCTCGTACAAGGCTTCTGCGTCGGCGGGAATGCTCTGCGGCTGCAGGTCCGCCAGCTTGCGATGCCAGGGTGCTTTCAACCTGCGGCCGGGGAAGGTCACGCGGAACTTCCTGCCCGCCGCCGCCCCAGTGACACCCTTGCTGTCGAGCTGGGCGCGGGTGAACGTGCGGCTGCCGGGATGGATGCGGACTTCAGCGGCGGCGCCGGGCAGGCCCCGCAGGGTAATCTCGACGGGCCGGCCCGGCAGGTCACGCACGATATCGGCGTCGCAGCCTTCGACGCCGATAAGGTCGGAGGTCTCGGCGCTGGCCAGCACCAGGCACGCGCGGAAGGGTTCGACTTCGATAGCGACGCTCGCGCCCCGCCCGAACCGCCCCACCACGCGCTCGTGCGGGTGCAGCAGCCGAACCTCGACGCCCCCACGGGCGGTCAGGCCAATGCTGCGGTCCAGGGCGAGCCGGTACGTGCGGCTTTGCCACGTGAGGTTTCGCAGCGTGATCAGTCGCGTCGTGCCGTTGCCCCGCGAGACGGCATGCGGGCCGTACCGGTCCTCGGGCAGCACAATGCCGCGCACGAGAATCTCGCGCCAGCGCCGGTGCAGGTTGTAGATGCGGGCGAGTTTGGGCTGTTCGTCGTCGCGCAGCAGCCACGGGTTGGCGTAGATTTCCGGGGCAAGGATCAGGCAGCGGTTGAACGCCTGCAGGATCAGGTCGTCGTCCCAGCGGTCCATGCACGAGGACAGGCACACGCCGTGGTCCTCGGTCAGGCGCCCGAGTTTCGGCGGCAGGCCTCGCGCTAGCGCCCCCGCGCGATGGTGCGGCGCGGTCGTCTTGTTGCACATGTGAACGTCGATGTACGTCTCGGCGCCTTCCCAGAGATAGGTCGTCGCGTGCGGCGTGGCCGGACCCAGGTCAATGCGGTGATTGAGCACGATCAGGTCCGGGCAGTATGCGCGGCACCGGGCGAGCGTGTCGGCCAGAAGGGCCTGCTTGTCCTTGCGCAGGCCGTCGCACGCCAAGTCGAACTTGAACAGCGCCATGTGGCTGTCGCGGCAGAGGCCCACGAGCAACTCGCGGCGCGCCTTGGACTGGGCAGGCGTGTCGCCGAAACCGTCCGGGCCCAGCCACATGCCCATGCGGCAGCCGATCTCCGCGGCCCTTTCGACGGACGGCTTGAGCCCGCGCGGATAGCGTCGCTTGAATGCGGCGTCGTCTTTCCAGTAACCGCGGCCGCCGGTGTCGAGGTTGCCGGCGTCCCAGGCGTAGATATCGAGCTGCATCCCGAACTCATCGCGCAGCCAGCGGAAGTAGTCGAGATTGACCAGCGTCTGGGCGTGCGTGGAACCTTCCCACGTGTTGTTGATCCACGAGAAATACTGCGCCCGCGACGGCGTTCGTTCGTCAGCGCCGGGAAATACTTTGGTGCGTTTTGTCATGCGCAGCAGGATAAGAAATCCCGCGGCGGGGCGAAATCGAAAAGTAGGGAGTACCGTTGCGGGCGTGGTCTGCCCACGATAAAAAGCATCCATGGAGATTCGTTCTGCCAACGTCTCGCCGCTGGAAGCCGCCGCCCGCGTGGCGGAAATCCGCGCGGCGATCCTGGGCGGGCCCGGGAACATCCGCCAGGGCAATTTCGACTGCATCGGCGAGGGGGATCTGCAGCGGCTCTTCGACCTGTACGACCGCGAGTTTTTCAGCGGCGCCCTGGCGGCCGGCGCAGCGGAGCAGACGGGGCGCCCGCTGCGGCTGCGGCTGTCGAGCCGCATGACGCGAGCCGGCGGCAAGACGATCGTTCACCGCCGCGGGCGCGGCCGCTCCGCTCGCAGCGCCCAATATGAGATCGCCATCAGCGCAGCGATGCTCCTGCGGGCGCTGCGGTTCTCGGACGAACCGGTAGAAGTCTGCGGCCGGCCGTGCAGCGACCGCCTCGAGGCCCTGCAGCGGATCATGGAACACGAGATCGTGCACCTGGCGCAGTTGCTCAGCGGCAAGAGTTCGCGCTGCGGGACCAAAGCATTCATGGAGATAGCGGGAGGATTGTTCGCCCACCGCAGCCACACGCACGCCCTGAACGTCCGCCCTGCCGCCGCGAAGCCGCAAGCGGCGCAAGAGGCCGTCCGCGCCGGTCAACACGTCGAGTTCGACTTCCGCGGGCGCAGGTTCCGCGGCGTGGTCAACCGCATCACGACCCGCGCGACGATCCTGGTCGAAAACCCGAGCGGTCGCCGGTTCAGCGACGGCAAGTGCTACCAGAAGTTCTACGTGCCCCTGGCGATGCTGAAGGTGTTGCACCCGGAGCTGACGGAGCACGACGGCACGAGTGAAGCATAGGGTATCCGTTAGCGGTCGCTTGCTCGACCGCTGACGTGAGCGCATGACTTCTTCATGAAGGTTCCATGCGCGGCAACAAGTCGGTATCCTCGGGCGCCAAGAGGAGAGACGTGTGTGGTCCCGACGGCGATTTCTTAAGACGCTTGGCATCGGCGCGGCCGCGGGGGGCGCGGCGATGGCGGCGGGCGGGCTTTGGAGGCATTGGCTGGTGAAGAAGAAACCGAACATTGTTTACGTGCTGGCGGATGACATGGGCTACGGCGACGTGTCGTGCCTTAACGCAGACTCGAAGATTCACACGGCGAACATCGACCGCATGGCCGCGGCGGGGATGATCTTTCGCGACGCCCATGCCAGCTCGGCTGTCTGCACGCCCAGCCGGTACAGCATCCTCACCGGGCGGTACAACTGGCGCTCGGCGCAGAAGAGCGGGGTGAACTTCGGGTTCAGCGGCCCGCTCATCGAGCGCGGGCGAATGACGGTCGCTTCGCTGCTGAAAACGGCTGGATATCGCACCGCGTGCGTGGGCAAGTGGCACCTGGGATGGACGTGGGCGAAGCGGTCGGCCAAGGAAGACGATGTCGACTACAGCCGCCCCATCGCCGACGGGCCCACGTCGGTCGGGTTCGATTACTTCTTCGGCATCTCGGCGTCGCTGGACATGGCGCCGTACGTGTACGTCGAGAACGACCGCGTGACGGCCGAGCCGACCGGCTGGACCGCCGGCAGCAGCGGCAAGCAGATGTGGCGCGAGGGGGCGATCGCGCCGGACTTCAAGCACGAAGACGTGCTGCCCACGCTGACGGAAAAAGCCCTGGCGTGGATCGACCAGTCCGCAAAGACCAGCGAGCCGTTCTTCCTGTACTTCCCGCTGCCGGCCCCGCACACGCCGATTTTGCCGACGCCTGAGTTCCGCGGCAAAAGCGGCACCAACGAGTACGGCGACTTCTGCCTGCAGGTCGACGACGTGATGGGGCAACTGCTAGCCGCCCTCGACCGCGCGGGCATCGCCGAGGACACGATCATCATCTTTACCGCCGACAACGGCTGTTCGCCCATGGCAGACTTCGCGGAACTCGCGGCGGTCGGGCACAAGCCCAGCTACGTTTTCCGCGGGCACAAGGCCGACATCTACGAAGGCGGCCACCGCATTCCGCTGGTGATCCGCTGGGGCGGCGGGATCGCGCCGGGGTCTGCGACGGATCAGACCGTCTGCCTGACGGACCTGCTGGCCACGTGCTCGGACCTGCTGGACCTGCCGCTGCCGGCCGCTGCCGGCGAAGATTCGGTGAGCAATCTGCCGCTGTGGCAAGGGCGCGTCGAGCAGCCCGTGCGCGAGGCGACGGTCCACACGTCCATCGACGGGTCGCTGTCGATCCGCCGCGGGCGGTGGAAGCTCGAAATGTGCCCGGGCTCGGGCGGCTGGAGCCATCCGCAGCCGGGCTCAAAAGACGCTTCAAACCTGCCCTCGCGACAGCTCTACGATTTGACTGCCGATATCGGCGAGCGGCGAAACCTGATCGACGAGCAGCCCGCCGTGGCCGCGGAGCTGCAGGCGCTGCTGACATCGTACGTCCAGCGCGGGCGCAGCACGCCCGGCGCGGCGCAAGGGAACACCGGTCCAGTCTGGTGGAACCAACTCTGGTGGATGAAGAAGTAGCAAGGGGAAAAGATCCCAAAGCCGAGCGGCGGGAGCCCTCGGGGACACGCACAACGGAGTAGTGCGTGGCACCCCCTGTCCGCAACACGCCTTTACGCCTGGGCGGCAGTAGCGGGTACTTGGGGCAGTTCTTCCAGTTCCGCCACGGGATCGGCTGTCACAGCGTATCGCCGCCACGAGGCGACGACGCTGGCGGTGATGAGCATCAGGTGGGCGGTCGTCTCCATGCCTTCCTCGAGGATGCAGTGGATCCAGTCCTCGCCGGGAATCTTTTTGAACGCCCGCCGCGCGATAATCTGGCTGAGGGCGTAGGTCGCCACGGCCGCCAGCAGCCACGACGTGTGCCGCCAATCCTTGAGGGGCCTGGCGAGCAGGTCGCGCCAGGCGACGGCCAGCACCAGCACCATCACCCCCAGGACATAGATGCCCTTATCCACGCCGGTAAAGTGGATCTCGCGCATCAGCAGCGAGGCGGCCAGCAGCGTCAGGACCACGTACAGCGGGTTGCGCGTGACGATCATGCGCACCCAGTACAGCGCCACCGGAATCATCACCAGCCACGGCCCCAACTCGTCAAGTCGCTCATCGAGGGTGTAGGTCTTGATCTTGGTGCTGGCCCCGGCGACGTGGGGCGTGTAGTCCCAGGTGACCTTGACCAGGCCGTACTTGTTGTTCGCGACCTCGCCGATCTTGTAGAAGTCAAACCGCCAGGCGAACTGCGTCACCAGGATGATGATGAGCACCGCCACAGGTCCGCACAGCAGCGGCCAGAAGTTCAGCTTCCTGATCCCACGTCGCACGAGCGTCTGGTCCATCGCAAGTCTCCAAAGCCCGCCGCGGCGGGGGTGGCGGTATGATAATCTCGCCGCGGGCGGTTGTCGATTACGCGCCGGAACGAATACCCGTTACGCGGGGAAAAGTCGCGGCGGAGGCACTAAATGAAGAAGTTATTCGTTGTGTGAATTACTTCTTCATTTAGGGCCATTTCCCGTTGGCCAAGGCAAGTACTCATCAAAGCCACACAACGGCTTTGATGAATACTTGGTGCCTCCGCCGCGACTTTTCCCCAATGATTGAAGTCAAAAGCTCTACAATAAGTCCGCCCGCCACGCGTTAGGCACTATATCGTTTCAAAAGGAAGTTCGTCATGGCATCACGCTGTTTCTCCCGCCCCCTGGGCACGCTCGCCGTCGTTCTCGCTCTGGTCGCCGCGGCGCCCGCGGCCGACTGGCCAACTTACCGCGGCGACAACACCCGCAGCGGCGCCAGCGGCGAATCGCTGGCCCTGCCGCTGAGCGAGGCCTGGACACGAAAACCGCTGCACGGGCCCGCTGCCGCCTGGCCGCCCCCGGCGCCGGACGACATGTTCCACAAGATCCCCAGCCTCTACCCCACCATGACCTACGACTGGGCGTTCCAGACCGTCGTGGCCGACGGGGCGCTCTACTACGGGTCCTCCAGCGACGACAGCGTCTACTGCGTCGATGCCGCCACCGGCAGAACTCGCTGGGTCTTCGCCACGGAGGGCCCCGTCCGCCTGGCGCCGGCGGTCGCCAACGGTAACGTGTACGTCGGCAGCGACGACGGGAAACTCTACTGCCTCGACGCCGCCGACGGGCGGCTGATCTGGTCGCACCGCGCCGGCGGGCCGACGCGCCTTCCGGGCAACGAGCGGATGATCTCGCTGTGGGCGGTGCGATGCGCGCCGACCGTCGAACGCGGCGTGGTGTACTATGCGGCCGGCATCTTCAAGAGCCGCGAGGTCTACCTCTGCGCCCTCAACGCCTCGACGGGTCAGAAGCTCTGGATGCGCACCCTCGACGCCACCGCCCAAGGCCACCCGATCGTGGGCCCCGAGCATCTCTACCTACCTACCGGTCGCACGGGCGCCCGGATCGTGCGGCGCGACAACGCCGCCGACGCGGGCAACCCCCACGGCGGCGGGTGCAACTCGATGCTCATGGGCAACCTGTTCATTTCCAGCAGCGGCGAGACGGCCCCGCGGTTCCAGGTCTCCCCGCTGGACGATGACAAAAAGCAGTTCTTCCTCCACGCCCTGCACGTGACGCTCGACAAGGACAGCCTCTATCTGCTGGCGGACAAGACGCTCACGGCCGTCGAACGCGGCTCGGTGAAGTTCCCTCCCAAGGGGCTCGAGCCGGCGCTGAAAGGTCGCTGGCAGGTGCCGGCGACGTCGACCTGCGCGATGATCCGCGCGGGCAGCGCGCTGATTACCGGCGGCGACGGACACGTGCGGGCCTACAGCACCGCCGACGGCAAGGAACTCTGGTCTGCCGCCGTCTCGGGCAAGGCGTACGGCCTGGCCGTCAGCGGCGGGCGGTTGTTCGTCAGCACCGACACCGGGACGATCCACTGCTTCGCGCCCGGGGCGGCAAAGGCGTCCATCATCGAAGAGACCGCCGACCCGGACGGGGCGTTCGCCCGGGACGAGCTGACCGACCGCTATGCCGCCGCCGCAAAGGCTGCCCTCGCCGCCCTGCCCGGCCGCAAGGGCTACTGCCTGGTGCTGGAGGCGGGCACGGGGCGGCTGGCCTGCGAGATCGCGCGGCAGAGCGAATTGCAGGTGATCGCGGTCGAAGCGGATGAGGCCAATGTCAAGGCGGCTCGCGCGGCGCTGCGCCGGGCGGGTCTGCACGGGCGGCGGGTCAGCGTGCATCACCTGCCGGGTGGAACCCTGCCTTACCCGACCTACTTCGCGAACCTGATCGTTTCGGATGCGGCGGTGCGAACCGGCGCCGCCCCACGCATGCCGTCGAGCGAGGTCTTCCGCATGCTGCGTCCATACGGCGGCGTGGTGATGATCGCCGGGCCAGACGCCGCGGCGCTCAACGCCTGGGCCGGCGGAAAGCTGCCGCAGTGGAAGCTCGCCAAGGCCGGTGGATTGAGCGTCGGCACGGCCGTGCGCGGACCGCTCGAAGGCGCCGGGCAATGGACGCACTCCTTCGCCGACGCGGGCAACTCGTACTGCAGCGGCGACACCCTGGTGCGCGGGCCGATGGACCTGCAGTGGTTCGGCCGCCCCGGACCGGGCAGCATGATCGAGCGCCACCGCCGCACGATCGCGCCGCTGAGCAAAGATGGCCGCGTGTTCACCCCCGGCGACGAATGTCTCTTCGCCAGCGACGCCTACAACGGCACGCTGCTGTGGGAAGCGAAGCTGCCCCTTTCACGCCGCCTGCGCGTGGCGTTCGACTCCAGCAGCATGGTCCTGGACGAGCGGTTCGTGTACTGGCTCGGCGAGGACAAGTGCAACCGCCTCGACGTGGCCACCGGCCAGCCCGCCGCGCCGCTGACCATGCCCCAACTGATCGCCGATCAACCGCACCACTGGGGATGGCTGGCCGTGCAGGACGACCTGCTGCTGGGCAGCGCCGTGCTGCCCGGCTCGTCCTACGCCGACCCGCCGCAGTCGACGCAACCTGCCGCCGCCCCGCCCGCGGCCGCCGCGGGGCGACCGGCCGTGCGCGACCGGCGCATCCGCCTGGTCATCAGCGACTATCTCTTTGCGATGGATCGCCGCAGCGGCAAGGTGAAGTGGTCGCACCGCAGCGGGCAGATCATCAATCCCACCCTCGCCGCCGGCGGCGGACGGGTGTACTTCATCGAGTGCCACAGCCCCAAGACCAGCACGCAGCCCAGCGGGCGAGCGCCGGTCGAAGACCTCTTCGCCGGAAGCACGTTCCTGGTGGCGCTGGACCTGCAGAGCGGTCAGCCGATCTTCCGGCTGCCGGTCGATGAGCGCGTAGCGAAGATCCGCGAGACCGCCTACATCAACTACGCCAACGGCGTGGTGCTGCTGTCGGGCGGGGCCGCCGACGGGGAAACCTATCGCTACTACTATCACGCCTTCGACGCCGCCACAGGCAAGCTGCTCTGGCAGAAAGATCACGACAGCGAGCTCAAGGTGAGCTGGGGCCACGGCGCCCCCAACCGCTGGCCGGTGGTCATGGGCGACCGCGTGCAGGCCTGGCCGTTCGAGTACGATCTCAAGAGCGGCAGGCGAACCGACAACTACAAGTTCGAGCGCCTCGGGCACGGGTGCGGAACCGTCTCGGCCGCCGCCGGCGCGATCTTCTGGCGCGGCAGCGTTCCGATGATGCACGACCTGACCAGCCAGGCCAAGCCCGGCCCGCTGACCACCGAAACCCGCCCGGGCTGCTGGGTGAACATCATCCCCGCCGGCGGGTTGGTGCTGATCCCCGAGGCGTCGTCGGGCTGTACGTGCCCTTACTCGCTGCAGACGTCGCTGGCGTTGATCCCTCGCGAGCAATCGCCCGCCCCGCCCGCACAGAAGTAATGGCGTGACGCCCCTCGCCGGCGCGAGGACAATCCGCACAGGCGCTTCCTACAATGTTCTGAGGGAGACCGCGATTACCGACATGATCGTCGTGAACGCCATGAACGCCATGAGGCCCGTGAACGACATGAGCATCATGAGCACGAGCACGATGATTAGTATATGGCTGGGGATCGAGGATCCATCCGACAGCGCCGCGGCCAAACGAGTCGCGGCGCTGTTCTAAACTTTATCGGTCCCAACTCAGGCGGATCTTTGAGCCGCCGGGGATTTGATATTCCATGTGTGTCCGGTCCTTGAGCCTGCCGTGGATCATTGAACCATCGGCGAGCATCTGGACGGTGGTGTTTCGCACGTCCCGTTCTGTGGTGGGAATGACCCGCATCAGGCAGCGCAGCCGCTTGTCGCCGAAGAGCGATATCGTACACGATTGCCCGTCTGTTCCGTTCTCGATGCCCTTGACGGGATACTGGCAGAAGACCATGAACGGCGCGCCGTGCACCTTATGGTAGCTGCGTGCGACGATGCCCGGCGCCAGGCCCGCGCCATAGACCTCCTGTCCGACCTGGCCGGCTTTCTCCCAGCCCTGGTACAGGTCCTCCAGCGGAATCGTCAGGTCGCGGATGATTCGCCCGTTCTGAGGCTCCTGCGAGATCGCTTCTTCCGGCAATTGTGACGGGTATGAGCTCGAAGGGCCGAACGTCGTGTACTTGCAGTATTCGCTGACCAGCAGGTGCATCCACGGGTCGATGTCGGGGCCGATAAGACTCACGAACTCGTGGAACGCCGCGAGCACTTCGAACTCCTCATACGGCGCGATATACGCCCCCTCCCGCAACGGCGTCAGGCCGAAGAACGTGATGTAGTGCTTGGCGTAACCGTACCGGCAGCTCCAGATGAACGCGTTCTGCATGATGCTGGCCACGGACATCCGGCACAGGTGCAGATACTCTTCCCTGCCCGTGCGGCGCCACAGGCGCGCCGTCGCGTTGGCGCCCCAGGCGGTGTTGTTGAACTGATAGCCCGTGTTGAAGTTCAGCCCATGGAGATGCCGGGCCGACTCCGCGGCCTCGTCGAAATACCGCTGCTCACCGGTCAGTTCGTGCATCTGGAGCATCAGGTAGGCGTAGAGGCCTGGCACGTCAGTCTGGCCCAGTTCGCGGGACGGCGCTTCGCGCAAAGGATCGAGCGTTTGGCCGTCGAAGATAATCGGCCAGCGGTAATCGAAGTGGTGCGCGGTGCTGATAGCATACTCGATCGAGTCCGTCAGCAGCCGCCGCGGCTCGTCCAGGCCGCGCCGCGCCAGGCGGGCCAGGTTGATCAGGGGGTGGTAGAGATACCACGAGTCGATTTCATATTGCCCCTTCTCGTCTTCATGCTCGGCATCGCCGTCGGCGGCGCCCTGCGGATATCGCATGATGCAATGCACATGCGGATCATAAAATGATTGCAGATTCCGCAACAGCGTTTCTGTCAGCGGTATCGGCGCGCCCAGCCAGTCCTGGTACTCCAGCAGCGGCAGCAGCACCGCAAGTTGCACCAGGCTCTCCGGGCGACGGTTGGTCGTGCCGACGTAGGCGCTGAGATACTTCAGCCCGTCAAGCTCGCCCAGGCAGTGCTCGGTTTCCAGGTCGGCCACCGTCCGCCGGGCCAAGCCCAGCCAGTCGCGGTACTCCGTCCCCGGCCGCGGGAGGCGCAGATAAATGCTCCCGAGCATCTGGAAGAACATCTCGGCCAGTTCGCCGGTGTCGGCGGGCTGAGACATGTTGGTGCAGAGATAACCATCGGAGAGGCTGATTTCCTTTCCACCCTGGAGCGGTTTTCGCGGGGCGGCCGGCGGTTCATACCCCAACTCCGGCCAACTCCCGCCGACGCGCGTCTCGGGTACGCTGTGCGTCTGCTCGCAGTAGTCGTTGAGCGACGAGAGATCCTGAAAGTACAGAAAGGTTCCCGAGGGCGGCTGCGACAGCGTTGCCAGTAGAAAGGCCATCGCCGGACCGCGCTGAGCGGCGTGAACGATGCCATTGGACGCCAGCGGATCGCCCGAGGCGTCGGAGGGATAAAGATCGCTCGGCCAGAACGGGATGTTCAGGTTCTCCAGCGGTGTCAGCCAGACCTGGAAGTGAATCATCTCCTGCCGCGCGTCGGGAATCTCCAGCACCAGGCGGTGATCGCCCATGGGCGATGTGAGCTTGCATATCAGGCAATGCGGCTGCAGCTCGAGCGACTGGACCTCGAGCCCATCTTCGACGTGATAGCACGCGCGAACGTTCAGCCGCCCGCCGCTGGGCCACTTGAGCACGATCCACAGCGCCTGGATGCTCTTGTGCAATTCCAGGCGCATCCGCCCCACTTTCGCCGCGGCCAGCAGTTCCGTCAGCCCGTCCACAAAAGCGTGTCGCACCCCAAAAGCCCACGGGCTGGCGCCGTGCTTTTCCAGAGTTTCCTCCACCGCCTGGACTTTGCCATCGTCACCCAAAAAGATACCCCCCCTCGAAAGCCAGTAACCTGTAGCCAGTAGCCGTGGCCCGTATAAAGAAGCTGCCAAGGCTGCGGGTTTGAAACAATGTAATTTTATTCAAGGACAAGCCGGGTCGTCGGCACGGCTATTTACTGTTTCATAAGGCGGTCGAGCTTTTCGTCAAGGATCTTCAGCCGCGCGGCGAAATCGGCATAGCTTCGGCCGGCGTGGGGGTTCCAGGTTCGTTCGGCCATCGCGGCTAGTCTTTGGCGCAGGCTGGGCAGTTCGTCGGGGTCGGCTTGCTCCCATGAGCAGATCTGGGCTCCCAGGACGCGGTCGGTCTGTGGGACCACGATCGCCCGCCAGAATGCCGGCGAGACCGGCGCCCAATGCTCCCACCGGTACATGTTCCAGCCGTAGATGTGCCGCGGCGACCACTTGCGGCCGTCGGTCACGTACAGCGGCTGCCAGGCGGTGTTGATGACGGCGTGGCCGCCTGAGAGGACGTCCGGGGCGATGTTGTACATGCTCTCGAAGACCATCACCGTCACATCGGGCGGAATCTTCACCTGCCCGCGGCGGGAGAAGCCTTCCCAGACGATCATCTTTCGCCCGTGGCGTTTGACGATCTCGTTCATCCGCACGATGAAGTGGCGGTAGAGTTCCTTCGTGCCGCCCAGGCCGTTGCGGGCCATGTAGTCGCGGCAGTGGCGGCACCGGCTCCAGGCGGCGGTGCTGACCTCGTCGGCGCCGATGTGGAAGTACGCGCTGGTTTTGAACACGTCGCACATCTCGCCCACCAGCGCGTCCAGGGCACGATAGGTCTCTTCGTTGCCGGCGCAGATCGTGTTGCGCCCCGGCGGGTCGCACGCCAGGCGCTCGGGGGCGCCCTTGACGGCCGCGGCGGCATGGCCGGGCATGTCGAGTTCGGGCAGGATCGCCACGCCGCGGTCGCGGGCGAAGGTTTCGAGATCCGCCAGTTGATCGAGGGTGTACTGTCGCCCGCGCGTGGCCAGGCCCGGCATCGAGCGGCTGGGGAAGGTGAAGGACTGGTCGTCGGTCAGGTGCAACTGCAGGGTGTTGATCTTGTACCAGCGGCAGAGCACGACGAGTTGCTTGAGCGTCCCGACGCTATGCCACTGCCGCGCCACGTCGACCATCAGCCCGCGGTACGGCGCCAGCGGGCGGTCGCTGACCCGCATGTGCGGCAAACTGGCGCTGCCTGAACTCGCCAGCGACTGCAGCAGCGTGACCGTGCCCATCGCCGCCGCCGCATACGTGCCGCCGCGCACCGCAGCGGACTTGCCGACGATCAACTCGTATGCCTCAGCGCCCATCGACGCCTCGATGGACAGCGCAATGTCGCCCGCGCGCGGGGCGCCCTCTGCCGTCGCCACGCGCAGGCCAACAAGCTGTTCTATCTCGCCGGCCAGCACCTTGGCCAGCGGCGCCAGCGCCGCCTCGGCCACAACGATCCGGCTGGCCGGGAGCAGCATCATTTCGCCGTCTTTGACGGCGGTTTGCGCCGGCAGAGGAATGAGGCTGGCCTCTGCCGCCGCCGCGGATCGGGGGCACAGCCAGCCCAGGGGCATGCTCAATAGCAGAACCGCCGCCCACGCGGCGGATGATCTGACAGCAGGTACGGCAATAGAACCCTCGCGGCCCGATCCGTGTATCTTCGCCATGGTCTCCCTCGGTTGCCGGCGTAGAGGAGACACTAACAGATTCCGCCGCCGCATGCCGGACAATCAGCATCCCCCTGATAGGGGCTTCAGCAATATGCTGATATGGGCATAGAGCTAAATCCTAGAGTGTATGGAGCTGCGCATATCCTAAGCGATCGCGGCCGGCCGGATCTGACCCGACACTTTCTTGCTGTTTGTTTGCGGCTAAGCCTCGCGCCTTCGCCGGCGCGCAATGATCGTTGCGGCCCCGATCAGCAGCAGCGAGATCGTGGCCGGCTCGGGCACGCCGGTGTACTGCAAATAGAGCTGCGAATTATCGCCGCCGGTGATCGAGTCGCCGCGGACCACCGAGAAGGTGCCGTCAATGGCGTTGGAGAACGCACTGGTGTCGACCAGGAACTGGCTCGAACCGGTGAATGTGCTGATCGTCACGGTAGAATCGGCCAGCAGCCATGCGTACGAAGCGGCGGCGTCAAAGTTGGCGGCCGCGCCGGCGGTATTGTCCAGTTTCAGACTCGTCAGCAGGATGTTGAACTGGCCGGCCTCGCTCAAGGCGCCCAGGTCCAGTACTCCGGTGATGCCGACCATATCCCAGCCTCCGCCGACGTTGCCGGCAGTACCGGCGGCGTCATTGATCTCGAACAGGAAACTACCGCCGGCGTCCCAGGTCAGGCCGGCCAGGTAGTCCTGCTCGCCGGGGCTGTTTCCGGGGCTGAGAACGGCCCCGGCGCCGATGGTCATCGCCGTAGCAATCGCGCCGGAGCCGCCGATGCTTCCCTGCGTGATGGTGATCGGGGCGGCGACGGCGACAGAACTGTTGGTGATGAAGTGCGCTGACGGACCATCGATCACGATCCCACTGGAGGCGTTGATCGCGCCGAGGCTGCCCAGCATGAGCGTGCCGCCGCTGATGAGCGTCGCGCCGCTATACGTGTTGGCGCCGCTGAGCACCCACGTGCCGCTGCCGTCCTTGGTCAGGCTCGTCTTGTTCGTGGCCGAGTTGTTCACGATGGCGCCGGCGATCTCGCCGACCCCGTCCGTCGAGCCCTGCAGGGTGAGCGTCTTGATCCCGGCGCCGGTGGCGGTGAAGTTGCTGGTGAACTTGAGCAGGCCGCTGCCGGACTGATCGAGCGTGGCCCCGCCGGTGGTGCCGGACAGGTTGACGACGCGGTTGGTCGTGTCGCCGCCGCCGGTGTAGATCAACGTGCCGCCATTCACGGCGATGGTGCCGTTGGCGGTGGTGGTCGGGGCGCCCAGCGCGCTGGCCGAGCCGTCGGCATTCTTGATGGAGTTGATGCTGATGGCCCCGGTGGTGATGCTCGTGGCGCCGGTGTAGGTGTTGACGCCGGAAAGCGTCAGCGTGCCCGCCTGGGTCTTGGTCAGGCCGACGCTGCCGGCCAGGGCCACGCTGGCGCTGGCTTCGGCGGCGTTGTTCATCGTATATCCGGTGGCGGTAAGGGTGCCCGAGCCGGTGATGCTTCCTGACGTCAGGATGACTGCGCCAACCGTGTCGCTGAATGTGCCCATATCGAGCACCGCATCGACGCCGTTGATCGTCACCCCGCTGGCGTTGATGACGTTGTCGACTCCGTAGGCCAGCGTTCCGCCGTTGATGGTGGTCGTGCCGGAGTACGTGTTGGCGCTCAAGAGCGTCCATGTGCCCGAGCCGATCTTGGTCAAACCGCCGGTCGTGGTGCCGATGACGCCGGCGATGCTGCTGCCGGTGCTGGACCCGCCCAGCGTCAAGGTAAACGCCGGGCCGGTGATCGTGCCGGGGTTGGAGATAATGATGTCGCCGCTGTCGGAGACGATGCTGGCGGCCGCCCCGAGCGTCAGCAACCCGCTGTAAGTCGCTGCCGTGGATGAGCTGTTTATCAGGGAACCGCCGCTGGAAATACCCGTTCCCCGAATCGTGAGGGCTTCGGCGGTGCCCAGCGAGAATCCGTTGAGATCCAGCGCCGCACCGGCGGTGATGGTGGTCCCTGCGGCGGTCGTTCCCAGCGGGCCGTTGGTGCCGTCACCGGCGGCGCCGAGTTTGAGCACGCCGGCGCTGATGGTGGTCAGACCGGTGTAGCTGTTGGCGCCGCTGAGGGTGAGGGTCCCCGCGGCCGATTTGGTCAGTGCCACGCCGCCGGCCAGAACCACGCTGGCGCTGGCGTCGGCGGCGTTGTTCATCGTAAAGCCGCCGGTGCTGGTGAGGGTGCCGGTGCCGGTGATATCGCCTGCCGTCAGGGTGACAGTGCCGACGCTGTCGCTGAATGCGCCCATGTCCAGCACGGCCCCGGCGCCGTTGATCGTCACCGCGCCGGTGTTGATGATGTTGTTGGCCCCATAGGCCAATGTTCCGCCGCTGACGGTGGTCAGACCGGTATAGGTGTTGGCGCCCGAGAGCGTCCAGGTGCCCGAGCCAACCTTGGTCAGCGTACCGGTCGTCGTGCCAATGATGCTGGCGATGCTGCTGGCGGTGTTTGAGCCGCCCAGGGTCAGGGCGAACCCGCCACCGGTGATCGTGCCGGTGTTGGAGATGATGATGTCGCCATTATCGCTGACGATGCTGGCGGCGGCGCCGAGCGTCAGCAACCCGCTGTAGGTCGCTGCCGCCGATGAGCTGTTTGTCAGCGAGCCGCCGCTGAGAATGCCGGTTCCGCGGATCGTCAGCCCCTCGGCCGTGCTCAGCGTGAATCCATTGAGGTCCAATGCAGCGCCGGCGGTAATGCTGGTCCCCGCGGCAGTGGTGCCCAGGGGGGTATTGACGCCGTCGCCGGCGGAACCCAACTTCAAGATGCCGGCGCCAATGGTGGTCACGCCCGTGTAGCTGTTAACGCCGCTGACCAGCAATGTACCTGTGCCATTCTTGGTCAGCCCGCCACCAACCCCGGAAAGCACGCCGCTGAGCTTGCCGTCGATAGCGGCCGCTCCGTCATCCACCTGGACGATGCGGGCGGCGTTGCCCAAGTCCAGAGGGTTCTGGAAATCCACCATGTGCGTCGCCGAGGACGAACCCAGGATCAACGTCTTGGCGTTGAGCCCCGTGTTGGCCGTGGCCCATGTGATGAGCGCGGAAGCGCCGCCGAGATTCACCACGCGGTCGGCCCCATACGCAGCCCACCCGCCGTTGCTGGTGAAGGTCGCGGCCGACACCGTCGCTGCCGTATTGAGGCTGCGGGTGAAGTCCCCCTCGCCCAGGCCGATGACGCCGCCGTTGAACGTCAGATTGCTCGTGCCGCCGGTGGCGCCGATTCCGCCGGGAAGGGCATTGGCATTGGTGAGTTCCAGCACGCCTGCGGTGACGGTTGTCACGCCGGTATAGGTATTGGCGTTTGACAGAATCAGTGTGCCCGTGCCGGTCTTGGCCAATCCGCCGGCAGCGCCGCTGCTGCTCAACACGCCGCTCATCGTGGCCGCATACGCGCCGCCGGCGTTGACCGTCACAGTCCGCGCTGCCGTGCCGAGATTGATGGCGTTCAGGAATTCCAACGTGTCATTGGCCGTTGTCTGGTTCAACACCAGGGCGGTCGCCGGATTGAACGGCGCCGTGCCCCACGTCAGGTCCGTCGGATTGTCCAGCGAGCCAAAGGCGATCTGCACGGGCGCCCCATAGGCGCTGAAACCGCTCGTGCCGCCGGTAATCTGCATCTGCCCTGCGTCTGCGCCCCCGTCGCGGGCGAGGTCGGCGCCGGTCTCGAACACGCCGCCGTTGATCGTCAGCAAGCTGGCGGTGGGCAGGCCCACGCCGTCGTTGGCGCGGAGCACGCCGCCCGTCACGTTCGTCACGCCGGTATAGGTGTTGCTGCCCGACAGCGAGAGCGTTCCCGCGCCGCTCTTGGAAAGGCCGATGGATCCGTTGGCCAGCAGGTTGGCCGAGACGATGGCTGTACCGGCGGCATTGGTGGCCGTATACGAAGTGCCCGTCAGGCTGCCGTTGTAGATTGTGTCGCCGCTGGCGGGGGCGCCCGTAATGGTCAAGGCGCCAACCGTGCGGCTGAACGTTCCCAGATCCAGCGCACCGCCGCTCATGGTCAGACCGTTGGTGCTCGAGCCATTGCCCAGCGTCCCCGACCCGGCCAGCACCAACGTGCCGGCGCTGATGGTGGTCAGGCCGCTATAGGTGTTGGCCCCGGACAGCGTCAGCGTGCCCGCGGCGGATTTATTCAAAGCGACGTTGCCGGCCAGAATCACGCTCGCACTGGTCGCTGCGGCATTATTCATCGTGAAGACGCCCGTGCTGGTCAGCGTGCCTGTTCCAGTAACGGCTCCTGCCGTCAGCGTCACGGTGCCGACACTGTCGCTGTAGTCGTCCATGGCCAGGACGGCCGTGGCGCCGTTGATCGTCACGGCGCCGGCGCCGAGGGCATTGTCGACCCCGTAGGCCAGTGTGCCGGCGCTGATGGTGGTCAGGCCGCCGTAGGTATTGGCGTTGTTGAACGTCAACACGCCCGCACCCGACTTGGTCAGTGTGCCCGTTCCAGCCAATACGACGCCGACGCTGGCGGCGGCGGCATTATTCATCGTGAAATTGCCGGTGCTCGTGAGGGTGCCCGTGCCGGTGATGTCGCCGGCCGTCAGCGTGACTGCCCCGACCGTGTCGCTGTAGCCGCCCATAGCCAGGACCGCCCCGGCGCCGTTGATGGTCACCGCGCCGGTGTAGATGGCATTGTCGGACCCGTAAGCCAGCGTGCCCGCGCTGACGGTGGTCAGGCCGGTATACGTGTTGGCGCCCGACAGGGTCCATGTGCCCGCGCCGTCTTTGGTCAATGTGCCGGTGCCCGTGGCGATGATCCCGCCGATGGTCCCGTCGCCCGCGCCGCCCAGCGTCAGGGCCAGGTTCGTGGCGGTGATGGCCGTCGCGGCCGTGTTGAACGTCAACGACCCGGCGTCGGAGTTGATCCGCGCAGCCGAGCCCAGCGTGACCGTCCCCTGCCAGACATTGTCGCCGCTGATGTTGCGCAGCGCCCCGGTGGTGCTGACGCCCGTGCCGTTAAGCGTCAGGGCTTCGGCGCCGACCGTGATGCCGCCCTAGATCTGCAACGCCGCGTTGGCGCTGACCGTCGTTCCAGCGGCCGTCGTGCCCAGAGCCGTATCGCTCTGGATGTTCAGCACGCCGGCGGTCACCGTCGTGGCGCCTGCATACGTGTTGTCGCCGGAGAGCGTCAAGGTCCCCGCCCCGGTCTTGGCCAGGCCGCCGGCGCCGTTGGCCAGCAGGTTCGCCGAGAGAGTCACGTTGCCGGTGGTGTTACTGACGGCGTAGGAGCTGCCGGCCAGGCTGCCGTTATAGATCGTGTCGCCGCCGGCGGCAGCCGGGGCGGTAATGCTCACCGCGCCGACAGTCTCGCTCAGCGTTCCCAGATCGAGCGAGCCGCCGCTGAGGGTGAGGTTGGCCGTCCCGCCGCCCAGGGTTCCCGAACCGCTCATCACCACTGAACCGGCGCTGATAATCGTCGGGCCGGTGTAGGTGTTGGCGCCGGCGAGGGTCAGCGTTCCCGCGCCGGTCTTGGTCAGTCCCGCAGCGCCGTTGGCCAACAGCCTCGCCGACACGATTGCGTTGCCGTCGGCGTTGCTGGCCGAGTAGGAGGTGCCTGTCAGGCTGCCGTTGAAGATCGTATCGCCGCCGTCGGCCGCCGCCGCGACGATGCTCACCGCACCGGCCGAGCGGCTCAGCGTTGCCAGATCCAGCGAGCCGCCCGTCAGAGTCACGTCGCCCAGCGGGCCCGAATCGCCCGTCACCAGCGATCCGCTGATGATGCTCAGGCCGCCGTAGGTGTTGACCCCGCTGAGGGTCCACGTGCCGCTGCCATCCTTGGTCAGCCAGCCCGTGCCGATGTCCACCGCCCCGGTGACCAGCCCGTCGCCCGAGCCGCCCAGGGTCAGGTTCAAGTTGGCTGCGGTGATCGCATTGGCGTTGCTGAGGGTCAGAGTATCGGCGTCGGAATTGATCCGTGTCGCGCCGGTCAGCGTGATAGCCCCCTGCCATTCGTTGTTGCCGCTGATGTTGTGCAGCGCGCCGCCGGAGCCGATGCCCGTGCCCGCCAGCGAAAGCGCCTCGTTGCCCACAGTGATGCCGCCCTGAATCTCCAGCGCCGCACCGGAACTGACTGTTACTCCCCCAGCCGGGCCGCCCAGCGCCGCGGCGCTTTGGATGTTGATCACGCCGCCAGAGATGTTCGTCGCGCCGGTGTAGGTGTTGACGCCGGTAAGAAACAGCGTGCCGCTGCCAAGCTTGGTCACGCCGATGGCCCCGCCGCCGGTGCCCGTGCTGTCGGCGATATCGTCCGCCACCGTGAAGCTGCCCCCAGCGTTAGTCGTGTCAAACCCGATGCTCGAACCGGCCTGCAAACCGTTGTTGTTCACGGCGCCGCCCAGACCGCCCAGATTGGTCAGCAGCGTAGTCACGTCGGCGGCCGTGAACTCGCCCGCACCGCCAACCCTCAACGCCAGCGTCCCGCCGCTGCCGACCAGGATGTGGTCTGCCGTCCAATCCGCCGTGTTGCCGCCATAGAGAGATGCTGTTGTGGCAAAGTTCAGCGTACCGGCGCTGATAGTCGTCGCGCCGGCATAGCTGTTGACGCCGGTGAAGGTCTCGGTGCCGCCGCCGATCTTGGTCAGCCCGCCGGCGCCGGAAATCGTCCCGGCGTAGCTGCCGCTCTTGTCTGCCCCGCCCAAAGTTAACGTGCCGGTTCCCAGCGTGACGTTGCCGCCCGTAGTGCCGCCGCCGGCAAGGGAACCGATCTGCGTGTCGTACCCGTTGAGGTCCAGCACTACCCCTGCCGTATTGGCCAGCGTCACCGCCGAGTTGAGCCCGAAGGCGCCGCTGACATCGGCCACCGACGCCGCGCCGGCCGAGAAATTACCACAATTGTGCATTTTGTCAAGAAACAAATGAATAAACGCTGGAACGGTATGCCGAAATCCTGGCATGGAGACCACAGAGTCAGATCCACGGTATAGAGGCTTAAAACGGGACATTTATCCGGCTTATCCGGGGACGCACCGCAGGTACCGCAGTTGCAGTGGGCGTGACTGCCGGTTATGCTGGCTCAGGCTCTATACTGATCTTTGTGGTACTTGGCAATATTAATTCATTGTACTTCCTTAAATTCGCTGTGAAAAGTACAACAAAGTGCAAGGAAGTGCAATTGTGGGGTAGATCGCACCACTATCCTGATCGGGATAGGGCGGGGCCCTCCGCGCCAGGGTTTACTCCGCCCTTCACAGGACCATGACTTACCAGCCGGTCAGTCAACCGCGGCTGGCGACAGGACCGGCGGCGTGGTTCTGCCGTTCACCAGGACGTACAGGACCGGAAGGATGAGCAGCGTCATCGCCAGAGACGTGATCAGTCCGCCGAAGATCACCGCTACCAGCGGGCGCTGGATCTCGCTGCCCGAGCCGGTGGCCAGGAGCATGGGGACCAGGCCAAGCATCGTCGTCAGGGTGGTCATCATGACCGGCCTCACGCGGCGGCGGCAGGCGGCCACGACGGCTTGCCTGACATCCATTCCCTCCGCGCGGAGCTGGTCGATGAAACTCACCAGGATCAACGCCCCTGTGACATCAGCGCCGAAAAGGGCAATGAATCCCACCGCCGCCGAGACGCTCAGGTTGATGTCCAACAGGTAGATGGTGACGACGCCGCCCACCATGGCGGAGGCCAGATTGCTCATGACCAGCAGGGCGCTGCTGACGGACTGAAGCGACATGAACAGCAGCACGAAGACCAGCGCGATGACGATCGGCACGACAATCGTCAGCCGCGCCATGGCTCGCTGCTGGTTCTCGAACTGCCCGCCCCAGGCGATGCGATATCCCGCCGGCAAAGCGCTTTCGACGGGCGCGAGTTTTTCGCGCGCCTGGGCGACGAACGAGCCGATGTCGCGCCCGCGAACGTTCACCTCGACGACGAGGCGCCGCACCGAATCTTCGCGGCTGATCTGAGCGGGAACTTCCACTTCCCTGACATCGGCCAATTCAGACAGGGGCACCTTGTGCCCCGCCTGGGAGTGGACCATCAGCGAGCGGATGCGGTCGCCCGTGTCGCGGCTGTCCGGGGGGAATCGCACCAGCACGTCGAAGCGCTTCTGCCCTTCGAAGACCGTCGTGGCCACCTTGCCGCCGATAGCCGTCTCGACCAGCGAATTGATGTCCTCGACGTTGACGCCATGGCGGGCCATCGCCAGGCGCTTGTGCTGCACCTCCAGTTGCGTGAACCCCGACACCTGCTCGATCTTCACGTCGTGGGCGCCTTCGATGGCCGACAGCAGCGGGGCTATCTTCTCGCCCGTTTTGCGCAGCACGTCCATGTCGTCGCCGATGATCTTGATCGCCACGTCGGACTTGATGCCGCTGAGCAGCTCATTCACGCGCAGTGCGATCGGCTGCGAGAACGCCGGACGGATGCCCGGTATCGCCGCCAACTCCGCGCTGACGGCCTGGACCAGCTTCTCCTTCGTCATGCCCTTGGACCAGTCCTGGCGGCGCTTGAGCATGATCAGCAGGTCGCTCTGCTCGGGGCCCATCGGGTCTTCGGAAATCTCCGCACGGCCGGTCTTGGAGACCACCGACGTGATCTCCGGAATCTTCGCCAGCAGCCGCTTCTCGATCTCGGTACACTGGGCGGCCGAGCCTTCGGCGCTGGCGGTGGGCAGGCGGACGACGTTGATGGCCAGCGCCCCCTCCTCCAGGGCGGGCAGAAACTCCGTCCCCAGGCTGGGAATCAGCGCAAGGGAGGACGCCACGATCACCGCCGCCGCGGCCACCGAGATCCATTTGCCCTTCATCGACAGCCTCAGCAGCGGCAGGTAGAGGCGTTCGATCGTCCGCACCAGCAGGTTGCCTCGCGGGGTCTCGGGCTTGCGTTTGACGAACATCGCCCCCAGGACGGGGATGATCGTCACCGTGACGACCAGCGACCCGACCAGCGCGAAGATCATCGTCAGCGCCAGGGGCTTGAACATCTTGCCCTCGGTCGACTCGAGCGAGAACAGGGGAACGCATACGATGATGACCAATAGGAACGAGAACGCCACCGGGCGGATCACCTCGCCAGCCGCCTCGCAGGCGATCTGCGCCCGCGAGAGCCCGGTCAGGGCCTTCTCCCGCATGTGCCGCAGGATGTTTTCGGTAATGACGATTGCGCCGTCGACGACCATCCCGATGGCGACGCACAGGCCGCCCAGGCTCATCAGGTTGGCGGTGACCCCCTGCCATCCCATGAGCAGGAACGCCGCCGCGGCCGTCATCGGCAGCAACGCCGCCACGATCAGCGCCGCCCTCACGTCCCACAGAATCAGAAACAGGATCAGCACGATCAGGATCATGCCTTCGCCGATGGCTTTGGACACCGTCTCGATGCACGCGTCGATCAGATCGGTCCGGTCGTAGAACGGAACGATCTTCACCCCCGGCGGCAGCGACTTCTGGATCTCCGGCACGGCCGCCTTGACGCGCTGGACCACCTCTTTCGAATTGGCCCCTTTGAGCATGATCGCCATGCCAAGAACCGCCTCGCCCCGCCCGTCCTTGGTCACCACGCCGTTGCGCTGCTGGTGTCCGATCTTCACCTGGGCGACATCCCGCAGAAACACCGGCGAGCCGTCGTCGGTCTTCAGGACGATGCCCTCGATGTCGGCGGTGTCGCGGATGAGGCCCTGCGAGACCACGTTCATCTGCTCCCAATCCTGAACCAGAAAACCACCGCTGGCGTTGGCGTTGTTCTTCTCCAGCGACTCGAGCACCTCCACCGGCGTGATCTTGTACTTCAGCAGCAAATCTTCTTTGGGCACCACGTGGAACTGCTTGACGAAGCCGCCGAAGCTGTTGACCTCGTTGACCCCCTCCAGCCGGCGAAGTTGCGGGGTGATCAGCCAGTCCTGGAGCGTCCGCAGGGCTGTCAGGTCCTGGTCGCTGGGGAGCATCGCGGCGCTGCACTGCGGGCACTTCTGCGCCGTGCGCGAGAACTCGCCCCTGTGTCGCGGACAGTAGTAGCCCGACTCCAGCGAGTACTGGTAGATTTCGCCCAGGCCCGTCGAGATCGGCCCCATCTCCGGCTCGACCCCCTTGGGCAGTTTCTCCCTGGCCGCGGCCAGACGCTCGAAGACCACCTGGCGGGTAAAGTACGTGTCGGCGTCGTCGTCGAAAACGATGATGACCTGCGACAGCCCGGCCTTGGACGCGCTGCGAACCTGCTTGACCATCGGCAGGCCGCCCATCTCCAGCTCGATCGGTGCGGTAATAAGCCGCTCGACCTCGCCCGGCGCCAGCCCCGGCGACTCAGCCAGGATCATCACCTGCACATTCGTCACGTCAGGAAACGCGTCGATAGGCAGCTTCTTCCATGCGTATCCGCCCGCGCCCAGCAAGACCGCCGCCGCGAGGATCATCAGCATCTTCTGCTTGAGGGCGAACCGAAGTATCGTGTCGAACATTTATCTCTCCTGTCCTGGGTGCCATGGCGGCCGTTTCTCAGCCGCCATGCTCGCGCAGGACGGTCAGGGACATGGCGGCGGGAAACGGCCGCCATGGCACCCGGCATGGGCCCTGTGCCCCTGCTTATTGCTTGCGTTAATCCGCGCACCCCGCGCCCATCTTGGCTCGCAGCACGTCGCTCTTGAACAGGAAGCCTCCGCCGGCCACCACCTTCTCGCCCGGGGAAAGTCCGCTGAGGACCTCCATCATGTCGCCGCGCCCCTGGCCCACGCTCACGTCGCGGCGCAGCCAGAGGTCGCCTTTCCAGTACACGAACGTAAACATCCGCCCTTCGTCGCTCAGCACGGCGCGACGAGGCACCAAGGCTACCTTGACGCTGTCGGTCAGGGGAATCTCAACCGACGCGAACATCCCGGGCCTGAGCTTGCCCTGGTCGTTCTTCACTTGCACCCGCGCCTTGACCGTGCGGGTGCTTTCGTTCATGGCGCTGTCGAGCAGGTCCGCCACGCCGGGGAAGACTTCCTCAAAGCCCGCGACCTTGACGCCGGCCTGAGGCTTTTCGCCCTTGGCCAGGCGCGCGTGCAGCGGGCCCAGGTCGCGCTCGTACAGATCGCACCAGACCCAGACGTTGGACGTGTCGGCGATCATGAACAGGCTCTGCGACGACTCGACGAACCGCCCCTCGGTGGCGTTGAGGACGGCGATGGTCCCCGCCCGCGGAGCCCTGACCTCCAACTGCGCAAAACGCCCGTTCTCCTTCATCAACGGCACCGCCTTGACGGCCTCGTCATCCATGCCCATCAGGTACAGGCGCTGCTGGGCGGCCGTCAGTTTCGTCTCGGCCAGCCGAAAGGCGTTCTCCGCCTTGAGCCGGTCGAGCTTGGCGTTGAGCTGGATCTCCTCCAGCAGGGCGGCGTAGTCCGCCTGGGTGGTCTCGATCTCGCGCTGGGCGGTCTCGAGGTCGGACCGGGTGGTCGCCTGCTTGGCCATGAGCGATTTCTCGCGGTCGAGGTTGACCTTGGCCTGTCGCAGCCGCACGACCGCCCCGACCAGCTTGGATTTCCACTCCCCCAGCGTCTCGGCGGGAATATCCGAGCCGGGCTTGTCTGTCGCCGAAGCCAGCAACCGCTCCAGCGCCGAAGTGATCGCCTCCTGGCGGGCCTTTTCCTGCAGCGCCACCTCGGCGGCCGTATGGGCCTCCTGATAGGCGGCCTTGGCCTGGCCGAAGTCGCCCGAGTGGATCACCGCCAGGACGTCGCCGCGGGCAACGCGCTGCCCCAGTCGGACCTTCACGCTGACGATCTTTCCGGCGGCGGCAGGCAGCACGTCCACCTGGGTCGTCTGGTCGTACTGCACTTCGCCGGTCAGTTGCAGCGTTCGCCCCTGCTGCCCCTGCTCGACGGTAGCCATGGTGATCAACGCGTCGGTCACGGAGGCATCGACCTTCACCACGCCCAGCTCGTAGCGGCATTCGTCGCAGTCGATGTGCCGAATCTTGTGCTCGCAGACCTTCTTCTCGATCTCATCGAGGTTCACGGCGCCTTTGGGCGGGCAGCAGTCGTCTTCGCCCGCCGCTGCGGCGGGTTTGGTGGCAGGCGCCTCGTGCCCGTCATGCCCGTCGTGAGCCTCATGCCCGTGCGCATCTTTGACCGCGGGCGCCGCGTGACCGTGCCCATCGTCTTCGCCATGCGCGCCGGGAGCGTGATTGTGCCCCTGATGAGAGTCCCCGGCGGAAGGCGGCGCCTTCCTGTCGCACCCCGAACCGGCGCCCAGCAGCACCGCCACCGCAATCGCCGTCGCGACCGAACCTGTGTAGAAACCGATACTCTTGCCATAGATCGTCATGTATTTCTCCTGCGAATGAAGACGAAGGAAGCGCACCGCACCCGTTCCTGTCAAAGCAAAGGGAACGCGCGGCCGCGGCAGAATCGGGAGTGAGACAGGACCGGTCAGATAAGCAAGACAGTGCTGCGCAGACTTTCACTGTGAACTGAGGAGAGTTGTCGCTGGTCGCGGGGCTGGTGCGTCGGGAGAAGCGGGCCGGCCGTTACAGTAGCCAATGGCGGACGCGCCTGGGGTCTGGATTCATGCTTCTTGCCCTGGCGGGTTGAGACAGGAGCGTTGGTGGAACCCTCCGTGCGGGGGAAACAGGAGCACCCGCAGTGGTCGCTTGAGGCCCCGCCCGCGCAGGCGGCGGCCAGCGGGCACGGGCAGGCATCCTCCTGCTCCTCTTGGCACGGCTTTGCCGGCGACACCAACAGTGTCGCTGCAACCAGGACAACGCCAAGCAGAACTCGAATTGTCAATTGAGGCTTCATCATCCAGTGTGCGTATTATAGCCTGCCCGGCGATAATGGCAAAACGTGTTTGCCCGCCTGGCCGCGCAACAACCCTTGCCACAGAGCACACAGAGTTCACGGAGAAAAGACCGAAGGAAATGCCCCGCGACGGCATGTCCCCCGCGTCAAACCAGTGCCCGCCGTGGCTTGATTCACTCTGTGGTCTCTGTACAGCAAAGGTGTAACATCTTGTTTTTCTGGCAAGAAACTGGGGCTCCGCCCCAGACCCCGGAGTTTATCGCTTTTGAGCTTCGGGCAGATGGGCTCCGGCGCGTGGATGCAGCACGGCAAGGCCGCCG
>JBDKTA010000024.1 GCA_039680605.1 Planctomycetaceae bacterium
CTGAACCTGCCGTCGAGGATGAAGATCATGCCCCCGCCGCTGACTGCTTCGTAGCGATGTAGTGAAGACTTTCAGGGCGCTGCCCTTGATAATAAAGCACTTACGTCGCCAACTGCGGAAGTTGGGCTACAGCCGCCCGGTGCTGGGCAGGCTTCGGGCGGCGGCTTCGCCGATGATGCTGATCGACCTGCTGGCGATCCTGCCGTTCTACCTGCCTTTCATCGATGCGGACCTGCGTTTCCTGCGATCGTTGCGGCTGCTGCGGATCTTCCGTCTGGCGAAGATCGCGCGGTACTCCAATGCCCTTCAAACGCTCGGGCGCGTGCTGGGGAACCACAAGGTCGAACTGGCGGCCACGGGCTTCGTGATGCTTATTCTGCTGATCCTCTCCTCAACGCTGATGTACTACGCCGAGAACGACGCGCAGCCGCAGGCGTTTTCCAGCGTCCCGGCCTCGATGTGGTGGGCCGTGGCCACGATGACCACGGTCGGGTACGGCGACATGTGCCCGGTGACACCGTTGGGCAAGGTGCTGGGCTCGTTCATCGCGATCCTGGGCATAGGATGTTCGCCATCCCAACAGGCATTTTCGCCGGGGGCTTCGCCGCCGAAATGCGCAAACGCCGCAAGCCTCCCATCTGCCCGCATTGCGGCAAAGAACTGAAATCGCCTGCAGAGGCCCACGTTGAAGAGGACGCTTAACCGCAGACGCTTAGCAGACCGAGTATCTCTGCCGGAGGTAGCCGATCCAGTCTTGCCAGAACGAGCTTTGGTCGACCGATTGCTCAAGAGCATTCAGCAAGTCTTCCAGGGGAATAAACTGCATTGAGGCCGGATTAGTCAGCAGACTGCGGAACGCATCGATGGTCTGGCCGCCTTTGAGCAAGGCCTCGTTATTCCTGGAGGCACAGACGGCGAAGGTCGCTTCCTGAAGCGATCGATGGCGCGCCTCGGCGTGTACCAGCGTGTGATTCACCCAGAGCTGCCACATCCCGCCGCCGAAGGGGCATGGGCTCTCGCCTCGCAGCACCTCGGCTTGGAGCGTACCCGCCTGACGGCTGCGATCCCAGTACCGGTAGCCTTTCCTGGCCGCGTACAGGCAGCCGCTGAAATCGCGGCCGGGACAGGTTCCCTCGGGGCATGTGGCGCCGGCGGTCTTTTTGCGAAAACCGCAGGTGCTGAATTCCTCTTCGACGAACTTCGTCTCGATGGCCAGCAGCCCCCCGCCGCCGGCCGTGTCATATTCAACCAGCACATCACAGTCCACGCCGCCGAGGGCGCTCTGGTCGCCCAGCATGTCGTTGGACGGCGTGTACTCCAGATGAATCTGCCGCACGTGCTGGATGGTCGGTATGTATTGCCGCAGGGCCCGCGTCGCCACCGCCAGGCCTTCGACATCCTGCAGGTTGCCGAAGATATTGAAGCACATCGCCTGGCTGGAGAGCATGTTGACCCGCGTGCGATCCAGGCCGACCCCCTTGCCTCCAGCTGCGCGAGCCAGGACCGCCGCATGCGCGCGGCCGTAGAAGTTCTTCCCTTGCGCGGCATCGTCCTGCATGAGCCAGTGGGCATGGTCGCCATAGCCAAGTCGCAAAACGCCTGCCCGGAACCGTCGCTGCTGGGCCTCGGCGCGAGCGCGAAAACCGCTGCCGGAGGTGTAGGCTTTGCCTTCGTCGATCATTCGTTCCTCACAATGGCTTCCAGGCGGCCGCCGGCGGCAAGGTATACGAGCCTGGGGGCAACTCCACCAGGGCAATTGGCAGCGAGTGCAATGCGGCCGTCGTGAGAAGCCTCGTCAGCAACTTACTGGCCGGGTTGTAGTCGTACAGAACCAGGAGGCACGTCACGGGCGGACGGCCTTCTGGAAAGCGTAAGGCGGGCGGCAGCAGGCCCAGCGATTGTTTCTGCTGGACAACTTTGCGATAGGCGTGGGCCATCTCCATCCGGAGCAGCCCATCGGTCGCGGCCATGATCGTGTAGTAATCGCGCATCTGATCCAGCAGGTGCTGAATGCGATTATCGAGTCCCTGCTTCAACTCGACGATGACGAACTGCCCATCGCCGGTCATACCGACCATGTCCGCCCTGCCACTGACGCCATGCAGTTGCACCTGGCGGTCGATAAGCACCAGCGGCGCATCTGGCGAGCAGCCGGCTTTGATGATCCGTTGTTCGATGGCGGCCTCCGCTTTTGCGTGCGGCTGCGCGTTGGCGAGCAATCTCTCCAAGTTGGCAACATAGGCGGCTACAAAGGCCTCGGACGCCGCGAAGCGGCAATAGAACCCCTCGGGCGCCAATGGCTCAGGGTATGAAATGTCGGATAGGAACTCCCTGTGGATAACAGCGCGGTATCGAACATCCCGGTTGTTCTGCGAGAGCTTGAGGAGAGACAGGCCTTCATAATAGAAGTTCAGGTAGTTCTCGCGAATCTGCACGTCCAAGCCGAAGTTGTCGGCTGCACTGAGCAGTGGAGCCAAGTGGCCCGACATGAGTTGGGCCACAAAATCATCTGACAGGCCCCTTCGGAATACGAGATCATCTCTCATGGCTCACCCCTTCTCGGGCACGGCGATGTTAATCTGCCTTCGAGTGGAAAACCACTTCTTCGTTATCGACGCCATAGCTGGGGGCTCTGCCCCCAGTCCCCCGGAGTTTATCGCTTCACAGCTTCAGGCAGAACGGATAGCATTTCTGCTGCCATTCCGGGAGGATAGGGCAATGCAGGAGTGCAACCTGAGCGACCGGATGGTGCTTCGGGCAGAAGGGCCTCCTCATTAGGGAGGCCCCTGCTTTTTGCCTGAAGCCAAATGCGCCAAACTCCGGGGTCTGGGGCAGAGCCCCGGGATTGGATGTTGACGGGTATTATGGACGATAGAGCCGAACAATCCGTTCTAACGTTCGACCGCGGCACGCTGGTGCTGCGCGGACAGTTGGCGCCGCGGTCGGCCGACGCGCCGGATTCTGTCTGGAAGTGGGACCAGCGCATTGCGGCCTGGCGTTGCGATGCCATGCATTATGCGCGTCTGCGGCGTGAGCTGAGTGGGCAGTTCGGCCGAAACTTCAGGGATGACGTGCCGCCACCGCAGCGTGTGGTGTGGCCGAAGATCGCCCTGCCGCAGCTTCGGGCTGAACAGAGCGAAGCCGTGGCCGCCTGGACGGCGAGCGGCTGTCGCGGGCAGGTCGTCATGCCCACCGGCACGGGCAAGACGGAGGTCGCCCTGGCGGCGATGGCCCAGCGGCCAGTCAGCACGCTGATCGTGGCGCCCATCCGCGACCTGATGTACCAGTGGCACCGGCGGATCCTCAAAGGGCTGGGCCTGGACGCGGGCATCCTCGGCGACGGGACGGCCGACGTGAAACCCGTGACGGTGACCACGTATGACAGCGCCTTCATTCACATGGACAAGATCGGCCAGCGGTTCGGCCTGCTGATCTTCGATGAGGAGCATCATCTGCCGGGGGCATGCTATCGCGAGGCGGCGATCAAGAGCACCGCCGCAATGCGGATGGGATTGACAGCCACCCCCGAGCGGTACGACGGGCGGCAGGTGGACCTGGACTGGCTGATCGGCCCGGTGGCGTACGAGATGCCCTTTGCCTTGGCGCGGAATAAGACACTGGCGGACTTTGACGTGGTGCGGGTGCCGGTGCATCTGAGCGACCAGGAACAGGCCTGCTATGACGACTGCACGCGTCAGGTGCGGCACTTCATCGCCGCCCGCCGCCGCGAACAGCCGGGATACTCCTGGAAAGACCTCTGCGGCGAGTGCGGCAAAGACCCTGCCGCGCGGCTGGCGCTGAAGGCGTACCACCTCAAGCAATCAATCGAAGACCGGGCGGGCGAGAAACTCCGCGTGCTGGAGGACCTGTTTCGCCTTCATGCCGGACAAAAGGCGATCGTGTTCGCCGGTTCCAACGCGATGGCCATGGAGGTCTCGCGGCGGTTCCTGCTGCCGACGATCCTCTCTCACACGCGCAAGAAGGAGCGGCTGGCGGTGCTGGACGGCTTTGCGGGGGACGTCTTTCCGGCCATCGTGGCCAATCGCGTGCTGGACGAAGGAGTGGACGTTCCCGAGGCCAAGGTGGCCGTGGTGATCGGCGGACAGGCGTCGACCCGCCAGGCCAAGCAGCGTCTGGGGCGCATCCTGCGGCGCAGCGGCACGGCGGCCGCGACGTTGTATGAAGTCGTGTGCGAGTCGGCCGGCGACATCCGCCGCTCGCGCCAGAGAAGGCAAAGCGATGCTTACGAGCGAACACGCCATCGTCGAATATAGTCGCAGCCGCGCGGTGCCGGACTGTCTCAGCGCCGGGCGGCACGGCCACTATTTGCAGTACGCCCAGCGGATGCAGGAGATCTATCGACGCGGATCGGGACTGCAGCGGCGGCAGCTTCACCGCCAGGTACGCGAGCTGTTGGCCGACGAAGCCGATTGCCCGTTGCGGCGGATCGAAGGCCTGTGCAAACTCCTCGACGAGCGCAGCGTCTACCAGAGCGACCGCCGCGGACAGGCAGCCGCGCTTCGCCTGAAGGTCTTTACGCTGGCGGGGCGCCTTCATCCGCTGGTCGAGGAGCCCGACAAGCTCTTCGAGCATGGATACGCCGAGGCCAAGGCGCACATCGCCAAGGAAGTCGGCCTGAGCTGGCAGGAGATCGACGCGCGGCTGTACGCTGACGTGATGCAGTTCCAGAAGCTCGAGTCTTTCGAGCCCTTCGACGACGCCCAGGCCCTGCTGTCTCGCTACAACGTGGCCCAGCTTCAGGCCTGCCTCTACCGCGCCAGGAGCATGAGCGTCGAGGCCGCCGGCGACTTCAAGACGATCCTGCGATACGCCAAACTGGCCCGGCTCCTTCACGACATTACGCGCCTGGGGCCGAGGAAGTATCGCATCGAGCTTTCAGGCCCCTCGTCAGCCTTGCGGGCGGGCAGGAGCTATGGCGTACACTTCGCGATGTTCCTGCCGGCGATCCTGGCGTGCAGGGAGTGGTCGCTGTCTGCCGTGATCGAGACGCCGTGGAACGCGACGGCGCGGCTGGAGTTGACCGATCGTAGCGGGTTCAAGAGCCATCTGCCCGCGCCGGAGGCGTTCGACTCGGATGTCGAAGAGGCCTTTGCCCGGAAGTTCGGAGAGCATCGCGACGGCTGGCAGTTGATCCGCGAGGGCGAGGTTCTCTGGTCGGGGCAGCGGGTGTTCGTGCCGGACTTTGTGTTTCGCCGCCAGGACGGCGCGCAGGTGCTGATGGAGATTGTGGGGTTCTGGACGCCGGAGTATCTCCAGAGCAAGCGCCAGACGCTCAGGGAGTTTCGCCAACACCGCATCCTGATCGCCGTGCCCCAGCGCTCGGTGCGCGAGAATGCCGTGATCGGCGACGACGTCATCGTCTACAAGGCTGCCCTCAAGCCCCAGGCGGTGCTGGATGCCTTGAACCGCTGCTCTGTGGCCCAATACTCCTCATTTCACGGCTGACGGAGCGCTAGGTGGGCACAGCCTTTCCAGGCTGTGCAGACACAGGAAAGCGGTGCCACCTGAGATTACATCCGAGTCACGCGAAGGTATTTCTTCAGGTGCGGCAGGCCTCGCAGCAGGGCGAAGGGCAAGACCAGCAGCGTGACCAGCCAGATCAGCATCGCGACGATAAACTCGCCGACGATCAGTAGCGTCTTCATGATACACCCTCCTCCAGGCCTGTCAGAGGCGTTGGGGTTCGGCGGCGGTCTCGTGCGCTGCCGGCTGCGCCGCCAGGCGTTCGATCAGGGCCGCGGCGGGTTCCACCGCTTCGCCGACGGCCTGGCTGAGACCTTCGGCGACGGTTCGCTCGTCCGGCGGGGTCACTTCGCAGGCGACCAGCAACACGCGTGCGACGGTCTGGGGCATCGAGGCGACCCAGGCGAGGACCTTGGCCGGGTCCATGTCGTGGGGGTCGAAGGCGGGCGGATCGTCGTCGCCGGTCTGCATGTCCGGCTGAATGAGGTAAAGCGTACCGGGGGGCCCGCCGCGGGCGACGGCGTCGACCAGGATCACCAGGTCGTACCCCTCCTGCAGCGCATAGATCAAGTCGATCCCGGCGATGCCGAAGTCGACCACGCGCATGCCGCCACGCACCGGGCGCCTCAGCAGACGCCGTGCCACCTCGACGCCGAAGGCATCGTCCCCCAGGAAAATGTTCCCCAGGCCGGCAACCAGAATTCGAGGCGTCCGTTCGGTCACTTTCCCTCCCAAAAACTTACCACCGAGGCACAGAGGGCACTGAGTAGAAAACAGGAACTTGCTTCTTCTCCCTCAGTCCTCCTCTGAGTCTCTGTGGTAAGTCGTTCATTCCTCACTCGCCAGCGGCTCGACTTCATCGCCGGCGAAGAAGAAGCAATGCCCCGGTTTCTGCATCAGCCCCAGGTCGGCGCCGGGATCATCTTCGAGCACCACTGCTATGTGCCGGCGGCCTTCCAGGTCGCACTCGATCCTGGACACGATCGCCGTGCGTCCGTCCAGCGCCAGGTCGAAGATGTCGCCGCCGGCGGCAGGTCGCAGGCGGACGCGGTCGCCGGGTCTGGGCAATGGTTGACTCATTTTCGCCCCTGCTTTACAGAACGCTTTCTCTTAGTCTTCTTAACCCGTTTCCGATCCGCGTAATCCCGCCTTCGCCAAGGCTACGGCGGGCAGGCCCGCACTCCCCGTCCCCTCTGCGCCTCTGTGCCTCTGTGGTAAGTTGTTAGCTTGCGAAAGAGCGCGCGGAGCAAGCCCCGACGCTAACGTAATCAAGGCTTTCTCGGAACGCCGGTCATCGGGTTGTGCTGGACTTCGAGGATCTTTCCCCCGCCGTTGTACATGTGTACGCCGCAGGGCAGGCACGGGTCGAAGCTGCGGACCGTGCGCAGGATGTCGACGCCCTTGAAGGCGTCAGGGCCGTTTTCCTCGAAGATCGGCGAGCCCTGCACGGCGTCTTCATACGGCCCGGGCGTGCCGTTGCTGTCGCGCGGGGAAGCGTTCCAGCACGTCGGCGGGTACGGGTGGTAGTTGGCGATCTTGCCGTCGCGAATCACCAAATGGTGCGACAGCACGCCGCGGACCGACTCGTGGAATCCGCAGCCGATGGCCTCGTCGGGCACGGTGAACTCCTGCCAGGTCTTCGTCTCGCCGGCGCGCTGGAGCTTCTGGGCCTGCTCGATAAAGTGCAGCGCCGAGGCGGCTGAATACGCCTGGAAGAACGTCCGCGCCCGGTCGCGTTCGATGGTGTTGGACCACTTGGGGATCTTCCACTCGAAGGTGACCTCGTCCATCTGCGCGGTCTTGGGCAGGTAGATCTGCACGCTCTGACCGGTGGCCTTGATGTAGTCGTGGTTGACGAACCCGGCCAGCGCCGTCGCCCACAGGCGTGCCAGCGGCCCGCCGCCGGTATCCAAAGCCAGGTTCTCGCCGGTGCGCTGGTCAAACCAGCGCGGCGACATGACCCAGCTGTAGCGGTCGGAGAAGTCCCGCTTCTGCGGCTGGGGCGTGGTGGTCTGGTTCCACGGGTGGCGCTTGTCGATGGCGTTGCCCAGCGGGTCCTTCTCGACGAACACCTCGCCGTCCTGCCAGTCTTTGTAGAACGAGCTGCCCAGCAGGATGCGCAGGCCGACGTTGATGTCGACCAGGCTGGTGGTGACGAGTTTGCCGTCGACGACGACCCCGGGCGTGACGCCCATCGAGCGGCCCCAGTCGGCCATGGTCTCGTAGCGGTAATCGACGCTTTCGGGGTCGTTGAACGCCCCCCAGCAGCCCAGTTGGATGCGGCGGCGCCCGACCTCCTCATAACCGGGCAGGGCGTCGTACCAGAACTCGAAGAGGTCCTCATGCAGCGGAAGGCCCCTCTTGATGAACTCGACGTACTTCATCAGGCGCACGAGGTAGTCGCTGAAGAGCTGCGGGCTGGGCACCGTGCCGACCCCGCCGGCGTACAGCGTCGAAGGGTGTACATGGCGCCCTTCCATCAGGCAGAACATCTCTCGCGCCAGGCGGCTTATCGCCAGCGTCTCGAGATAGAACTTGCCCTTGAAGGGGTTGAAGGCGCGCATGATGTCGGCGATGGTCTTGTAGCCGTGGATGTCGGCGTGGGGCGCGGGGGTCTTTTCGGCTTTGGCCAGCACGCCGGGGTTGGTGGCCTTGACCATCTGCTCGCAGAAGTCGACGCAGACCATGTTGTCCTGGAAGATGTCATGGTCGAACATGTACTCGGCGGCTTCGCCGAGGTTGATGATCCACTCGCCCAGGGGCGGAGTCTTGATGCCGTAGGCCATGTTCTGGGCGTAGACCGAGCAGGTGGCGTGGTTGTCACCGCAGATGCCGCAGATGCGGCTGGTGATGAAGTGAGCGTCTCGGGGGTCCTTGCCCTTGAGGAAGACGCTGTATCCGCGGAAGATCGACGAGGTGCTGTAGCATTCCTGCACCAGGTGGTTGTCAAAGTCGATCTTGGTGTGGATGCCCAGGCTGCCGACAATGCGGGTGACGGGGTCCCACGACATGTCCACCAGGTTGCCGCCGGGGCGGGTCTGCTCGCGCTGCGGGGTGGTGACGGTGGTCATTTCGAGCTCCTTTCAGCGGCGTGGGAGTAGGTCCGGGGTTGGTAGCCGGTCGTCAGCTTCCGGCCGGGGTGGCGCCACTTGGGTTCCTGATTCATCTTGCGGATGGTGTGCTGGCGCATCCATTTGATGAACCGCCCGTACAGCATCACGCCGGTCGAGGAGACGTTGGCGCCCATCGGCTCGTCCATGAAGGGCATGAACTTGTCGGGGAAGCCCGGCATGGTGCAGGCGATGCAGATGCCCCCGACGTTGGGACAGCCGCCGACGCCATCCATCCACCCGCGCTTGGTCACGTTGCAGTCCACCACCGGTCCCCAGCAGCCGATCTTCACCAGGCACTCCGGCCGACCGTACTCGTGCGTGAAGACGCCCTGCTCGTAGTACCCCGCGCGGTCGCAGCCTTCATGCACCGTGCGCATCGAGAACAGCCACGTCGGGCGCAGCTCCTTGTCCAGCGGAATCATCGGCGCCTGACCGGCGAGTTGGTACAGCAGGTACAGCAGCGTCTCCATGAAGTTATCCGGTTGGATCGGACAGCCCGGAACGTTGACGATGGGCAGGCCGGCTTTGGACTTCCAGTCCCAGCCCAGGTAGTCGGCCAGGCCCATGCATCCGGTCGGGTTGCCCTGCATCGCGTGGATGCCGCCGTAGGTCGCGCACGTGCCAGCCGCCACCACCGCCAGCGCTTTGGGCGCCAGGCGGTCGATCCACTGGCAGGTGGTGATGGGCTGACCGGTCTGGGGGTCGGTGCCCATGGCCGCCCAGTACCCTTCCTCCTTGATCTTTTCGTTGGGGATGGAGCCCTCGACGACCAGCACGAACGGGCCGAGCGTTCCCTCGTCGGCCTGGTGCCAGTACTTCATCAGCTCATCGCCGGTTTCGAAGGACAGCACCGGATTGTGCAGATGCACCTTGGGCAGGCCGGGGATGTTCCCCATCACCACGTCCTCGATGCTCGGCAAGGTGGCGGCGGTGGCCGAGACCGAATCGCCGTCGCAACTGAGCCCCGCGGTGATCCAGAGGATGTGAACCTCCGGAATGTCCGCGGCGCGTTTGGCCGCGGTGGTATCTGCCTGGATCATGAGACGCCCCCCTTCTTGTATGGCAAAGCCTCGTCTGCGGCTCCTACGTGTCTTTCGCTGCCGAGTAGACCGTGCCGAACTTCACCAACGCCACCATCACCGACCCGCCGATGGCGTTGCCCAGCGTCGCCCACAGCAGGAAGCGCCAGAAGTCCGACCCGCTCGTCCCCGACCAGAATACCCCGGCAAGAACCTCCGTCGACCCCAGCACGGAATGATGCAAGCCCCCCAATCCAATCGCCAGCGTTATTATATACACCAGCACGACCTGGCTGATGGTATCGCGCCCTGCCGCGACCAGCCACGACAGCAGCCCCATCAGCCACCCCGCCAGGATCGCGCTGCCCAACATCACCGGCCACGGAACCGACACGATGTATTCGGCGACCCGACCGAGCGCGCGGGAGTCATAAGCGCCCAGCGCCCGGCCCACCGGAATCGCCAGCAGCGCAAAGAGCACCGCCCCGATCTGGTTGGTCACATACACCACCGCCCACAGCCGCGCCACCTTCCTGAAGGTCGTGTTGCCCGACAGCAGCGGCAGAACCGCCAACGCCGTCTGCTCGGTGAACAGTTCCGAACGCCCCAGCACGACCAGGATGAATCCCAACGGGTACGCCAGCGCCCGGAACACCGTCGCGCCGGCCGATGAAATGCCCGCCTTCTCCGACAGCGACTCGATCACCGCAATCAGCAGCACGCTGAAGCCCAGGTCCATGCCCGCCGACAGCCCCGATGCCGCCAGGTGCCGTATGGGCAGGTCCAAGGCGTGGACGGCCTCGGAAACCTCGTGGCGAAGGATCTCCTTGGAGGCCATCTTTCCTTCGTCGCCGCTCTTCTTGTTGTTGAGACGCGAAATCGCACCGCCCCCCGCGCCAGAACCCCCGGCAAAGGAATGATAGACGTCCCAATCCCCACCCCCCGTCCCCCCGTCTTTCTGCGTCTCTGTATCGCCTGCTCCTTTCTCCGTCCACAGCGGTTGCACAACGCCTCATGATGGCCGTAGAATAGATGACGCTATGCCACTACTGGACAACAGTGCAGGGTACCAGGTTCTGTCGGCGGCCTCGCCATCGGGCGAGGCCACGGTGTCGCTGATGATCTGGGGGGCGGTGCTTGTGGCTTTGATGCTGGGTCTGGGACTGTTGATCGTGCTGGCCAAGAAGAAATATCAGCAGTCGCGGCAGAAGCCTGACGGTTCGGAGCACGGTTTCGACATTGACACGGTCGAGGCGTATTACCAGAGCGGCAAGATCAGCAAGGAAGAGTTCGCGTTGCTGCGAACGCGGGCTTTGGGATTGGACAAAAAAGCAGGCTCGAAAGCAAAATCCTCTTCAAGCCCCCCCTCCGGCGGTGACGATGAGTCTTAGGCGGAGGATCTGGGTTGTTTCCACTGAGTGTTAGGAGCGTTGATGAGCTCGTCGGGATCTGGAAAATCGCGCAATAGCGGCGGGACCGGTGGCGGCAACACGCCCAAGGTCCACGTCTGCAGTTTCTGCCATCGCAACAGCGACGACGTCGGACCGGTGGTCGAGGGGCCCAACGGCGTGTATATCTGCTCCAACTGCGTCGAGCTGTGCCACAACATCATCCGCCAGGAAAAGCGTAAGACGGCCGAGAGCACGCCGCTGTTCACCAGCATTCCCACGCCGCGGCAGATCAAGGAGTTCCTGGACCAGTACGTCATCGGGCAGGACCACGCCAAGCGCGTGCTGTCGGTGTCGGTGCATAACCACTACAAGCGCCTGATGCACGCCGACACCGACGAGAGCGACGGCGTCGAGATCGACAAGTCCAACGTCCTGCTGCTGGGCCCCACCGGTAGCGGCAAAACGCTGCTGGCGCGGTCGCTGGCCCGCGTGCTCAACGTGCCCTTCGCCATCGGCGACGCCACCACGCTGACCGAGGCGGGATACGTCGGCGAAGACGTCGAGAACATCCTGCTCAAGCTGCTCCAGGCGGCCGACTACAACCTCGAAGACGCCCAGCGGGGCATCATCTACATCGACGAGATCGACAAGATCGGCAAGACCAGCCATAACGTGTCGATCACGCGCGACGTGTCGGGCGAGGGCGTGCAGCAAGCCCTCCTCAAGATGCTCGAAGGCACGATCGCCAACGTGCCGCCGCAGGGCGGCCGCAAGCATCCCGAGCAGCAGTACATCCAGATCGACACGACCAACATCCTCTTCATTTGCGGCGGCACGTTCGTGGGCCTGGAAGACATTGTCGCGCGCAGGCTGGGCAAACGCGCCATCGGCTTCGGGC